>OY729425.1:0-22500 GCA_963422345.1 uncultured Sphingomonas sp. | reverse complement strand
TGAGCAACCTTTGACCCGCAGATTTCCGAATGGGGAAACCCACCTATCCCGATTAACTTCACCTCCGGGCAACCGGGGTTGGAGATAATTGGGGCAAGGTATCACTTAGCTGAATAAAATAGGCTTCGTGAAGCGAACCCGGCGAACTGAAACATCTCAGTAGCTGGAGGAAAAGACATCAACCGAGATTCCGTTAGTAGTGGCGAGCGAACGCGGACCAGGCCAGTGCCTGATATTCAACTAGCAGAAGCTTCTGGAAAGTAGCGCCATAGCGGGTGACAGCCCCGTATGCGAAAGTGATGTATCAGGACTCGAGTAGGGCGGGACACGTGTAATCCTGTCTGAACATAGGGGGACCACCCTCTAAGCCTAAATACTCGTACATGACCGATAGCGAACTAGTACCGTGAGGGAAAGGTGAAAAGCACCCCGATGAGGGGAGTGAAACAGTACCTGAAACGGATTGCCTACAAGCAGTAGGAGGGGTCTTGTGCCCTGACTGCGTACCTTTTGTATAATGGGTCTGTGACTTAATGTATCAAGCAAGCTTAAGCCGATAGGTGTAGGCGCAGCGAAAGCGAGTCTGAATAGGGCGACTTAGTTTGATGTATTAGACCCGAAACCCGGCGATCTAGGCATGACCAGGATGAAGGTGCGGTAACACGCACTGGAGGTCCGAACCGATTAACGTTGAAAAGTTACCGGATGAGTTGTGTTTAGGGGTGAAAGGCCAATCAAGCCGGGAAATAGCTGGTTCTCCGCGAAAACTATTTAGGTAGTGCCTCGGACGAATACCATGGGGGGTAGAGCACTGGATGGGCTAGGGGGTCGCGAGATCTACCAAACCTAACCAAACTCCGAATACCCATGAGTAATATCCGGGAGACAGACGGCGGGTGCTAAGGTCCGTCGTCAAAAGGGAAACAGCCCTGACCAACAGCTAAGGTCCCCAAGTCACGTCTAAGTGGGAAAGCATGTGGGATTTCCAAAACAACCAGGAGGTTGGCTTAGAAGCAGCCATCCTTTAAAGAAAGCGTAACAGCTCACTGGTCTAAACAAGAGATCCTGCGGCGAAAATGTAACGGGGCTCAAGACGTGCACCGAAGCTTTGGGTGTGTAGCAATACACGCGGTAGCGGAGCGTTCCGTAAGCCGGTGAAGCGGTCTGGTAATGGACCGTGGAGGTATCGGAAGTGCGAATGCAGACATGAGTAGCGATAAAAAGGGTGAGATGCCCTTTCGCCGAAAGACCAAGGGTTCCTGCGCAAGGCTAATCCGCGCAGGGTGAGTCGGCCCCTAAGACGAGCCCGAAGGGGGTAGTCGATGGGAACACGGTTAATATTCCGTGACCTGGTGGTGTGTGACGGATCTCGTGTGTTGTCTCTCCTTATTGGATTGGAGGGGCTTCGAAGAGGTTCCAGGAAATAGCCCCACCGTATAGACCGTACCCGAAACCGACACAGGTGGTCAGGTAGAGTATACCAAGGCGCTTGAGAGAAGTGTCCTGAAGGAACTCGGCAAATTGCCTCCGTACCTTCGGAAGAAGGAGGCCCCATCATTGGGCAACCAGTGGTGGGGGGCACAGGCCAGGGGGTAGCGACTGTTTAGCAAAAACACAGGGCTCTGCTAAGTCGGCTTCAAGACGACGTATAGGGCCTGACGCCTGCCCGGTGCCTGAAGGTTAAGTGGAGGGGTGCAAGCTCTGAAATGAAGCCCAGGTAAACGGCGGCCGTAACTATAACGGTCCTAAGGTAGCGAAATTCCTTGTCGGGTAAGTTCCGACCTGCACGAATGGCGTAACGACTTCCCCACTGTCTCCAGGACATGCTCAGCGAAATTGAATTCCCCGTGAAGATGCGGGGTTCCCGCGGTTAGACGGAAAGACCCCGTGCACCTTTACTGCAGCTTCAGAGTGGCATTAGGAAAGAACTGTGTAGCATAGGTGGGAGGCTTTGAAGCATTGGCGCCAGCTGATGTGGAGCCATAGGTGAAATACCACCCTGTTGTTTTCTGATGTCTAACCTCGATCCATGAAACTGGATCAGGGACCCTCTGTGGCGGGTAGTTTGACTGGGGCGGTCGCCTCCTAAAGAGTAACGGAGGCGCGCGATGGTGGGCTCAGGACGGTTGGAAACCGTCTGTTAGAGTGCAATGGCATAAGCCCGCCTGACTGCGAGACTGACAAGTCGAGCAGAGACGAAAGTCGGTCATAGTGATCCGGTGGTCCCTCGTGGAAGGGCCATCGCTCAACGGATAAAAGGTACGCCGGGGATAACAGGCTGATAACCCCCAAGAGCTCATATCGACGGGGTTGTTTGGCACCTCGATGTCGGCTCATCACATCCTGGGGCTGGAGCAGGTCCCAAGGGTTTGGCTGTTCGCCAATTAAAGTGGTACGTGAGCTGGGTTCAGAACGTCGCGAGACAGTTTGGTCCCTATCTGCCGTGGGCGTCGAAATTTGAGAGGAGTTGACCCTAGTACGAGAGGACCGGGTTGAACATACCTCTGGTGTACCTGTCGTTCTGCCAAGAGCGCAGCAGGGTAGCTATGTATGGACGGGATAACCGCTGAAAGCATCTAAGCGGGAAGCCTCCCTCGAGATAAGATTTCATAGGACGGTCGGAGACCACGACCTTGATAGATCGGATGTGGAAGTGCGGTAACGCATGGAGCTAACCGATACTAATTGTCCTATTCGCGCTTGAGAGTCCCACCATCAACGACAATACTGGGTTCCAGCATTGCGGTTGATCGGGTGGATGATCGAGATGTGACGCCTGATTAAACAACTTGTTACAAGGTGCATCGATTTAAGAACCGTTTTTTGTGCGCTCGCACCGGCTTCATTGCTTGGTGGCTATAGCGTCAGTGCCCCACCCGATCCCATCCCGAACTCGGCCGTGAAACCTGTCTGCGCCGATGGTACTATCGCTCAAGCGATGGAAGAGTAGGTCGTCGCCAGGCATTGTAGCCGGTGCGCGTGCACGAGAAACGATTCATCAGAACCCATTCACTTGTCTTTCCGCCTTATGGCGGTGGCAGATGTTTTCCCTGCCTTTGGCGGGGTAACTGGCGCGGGATGGAGCAGCCCGGTAGCTCGTCAGGCTCATAACCTGAAGGTCGCTGGTTCAAATCCAGCTCCCGCAACCAACAAAAAGCCCGCCTTGGTTAACGCCTGGCGGGCTTTTTGTTTGTCTGCGACAGACCGGTCGTGGCGCCGCCATACCAGTGGCTGCGATACGGCGCGAGGTTGGGCGATGGGGTCGCCCGCACCCTCCAACCGCACAAAAAAACGCGGGCGACGCGATCACAAGGATGCGTCGCCCGCGCCTGTTTGTTCCGCTCAGTTGGCCTTGAGATAGGCGATCAGATCAGCCCGCTTCTGCGGATCCGCGACGCCGGCATAGGTCATCTTGGTGCCGGGCACGACGCGCTGTGGCTTCTCAAGATATTGAAAAAGCTTGTCTTCTGTCCAGGTTATGCCGCTGTTCTTGTTGGCATCAGAATAGTTGAAATCGGCCACGGCCCCGGCCTTGCGGTCGATCAGCGCGTGGAGATGTGGACCGATCTTGTTCTTGGTGAACTCGTGACAGGTCTTGCATTGCAGGAAAATGATGTCGCCCTTCGCGGCATCGCCGGTGAAGCTGGCCAGCTTGCTGCCATCGACCGTGTCAACATTGTCCGCGGCGACACCACCCGCGGGGGTGGTTGGTGGCGTAACAACATTCTCCACCGTTGCGGCGACATTGTCGCTTGCGTTGACGGTCGCACTGGCCGCTTCTTCGGTCTTTTTTGAACATGCCGTCAGGGCGAGCGCCGAAACGGCAAGGGCCAGCGTCAGCCGGCCAAAACGCATTGGGTGCATAACTGGCTCCTATCGTGAGTTGCAATTTCCGCAGCCCGCATCCCACACGATATTGCCCGCCTTGTCCAACCCCTTTGCGTCGCGCCCCGCTCAGCGCGCCGCAACTTTGCGCAGGCGCTTGTGTACGGCCCGTGCGCTGCCCAGCAGGCGCGACAGGATCAGCTCGTCAATGCCGGCATAACCAAGGCCGAGATGGTCCGGGCGCACCGCCGCCGCGTCGGCCAGGCCAAGCGTGCCGTTACGCAGCCCGATTTCGCCAATGCGCGCCCAGCGGCGCGCCGTCTCCCAGCGGATCAGGGCGCGGCTGGCAGAGTCGGGTTTGTGGCGCGCGAGAAAATCTTCCTGCAATGTGGCGATCACCTCTCCAACCCGGCGAAATGTCGCCCGGTCAGGCACCGCCATGCGCCCCATTACATAGCGAACCACCAGTTCGGCGACATCAGGCGCATCAGCACCAAACAGCTCGCCATAGGCGCTGGCCAGCACGTCGGATGCGCGGTTGGTCATCGCGGTGATGTGCGTATGTGACGCACTCCCCGAGTGCTTGCGATATGTTACCAGCACATCGTCGAGCCGCGCGATCCGTCCGAAATGGCGGATCCGATGATAAAGATCATAGTCCTCGGCGAAATTCATTTCTGCGCGCTGGAAGATGTCGAGGCGCCGCGCCGCGTCAGCGCGCATCATCACCGAGGACCACACCAGCGGATTCTCAATGCGCAACAGCCACTCGACCAGCGGTGGCGTGGTCAGCGGCGCCAGCGTCGACGGGGTGATATGGCCGTCCTGCAATATGTCGGACGCCGTGCCGAGCAACACGGTATCGGGATGGCTGTCGAGATAGGCCACCTGTCGTTCAAAGCGCTGCGGGTAACAGAGATCATCATGATCAAGCGCGGCAATGTAGCGCCCGCGCGCCTCGGCAAAGGCGCGGTTGCGCGATCGCACCACCCCTTGATTGGATTCAGCGGCGATGACGCGAAAGCGCGGGTCTTTCCATGCGCGCAGCGCGGCCAGCGTATCGTCGGTCGAGCAATCATCCACCACCAGCAGCTCGAAATCGCCCAGCGTCTGTGCCTGTAATGATTCCAGCGTCGGGCCGATCAAGGCGGCGCCATTATAGGCCGCCATGATCACACTGACCGTTGGCGCGCTCACGCGGCCACCTGCGCGCGCTCACCGAGCAATTGTTCGACGATCATCAGTCCGACATCATTTTGCCATTGCCACAAGCCATTGGCCTGGCCACGGAAACTCGGTTCCCCGCCCATTGCGCCCCATGGGACAAAACCCGCCGCCAGCCCGATGCCAAACAAGCCGGGAAGCGCGGCGCCGCCCGCATCCAAGACCCGACAATAGCGATCGACCATTGCCGCGCCGCGCGCGGCGGCAAGCGCCACCGGTTGGCCGTGCCGGTCCGATACTGGCAGCGCAAAGGGCCGGTAGCCAAGCGCGCCAATCACAATATCGGCACCGGTGATCGCAACACGCGCGGCGGCATCATCATCACCGCTGATGTGATGCAGTGCCACCCGTGGATCGGGTACGCGCCCGCCAATGCCCAGCATCCGCAACACCAGCGCGCGCGCTTCAAGCCGGAATCCGGCGAGGCGATAGACAAAGCCCGACACCGGGCAAATGTCATCAGGCCCAAAGTCGGTAAATCCGTCAGCCAACGCCGCCTCCGTCGAGGGGTAGAAGGGCCGTAGCGCACCCCGATGGAGCAAGGTCACGCCCCCGCTGCCAAAAGCAATGCCCGGGCGGCTGCGCAGCAACAGCGCGATGGTCGCCAGTGCGCTGGTCGATCCGCCGACAATGGCGACGCGCGGTGCCGGCGTGTCGTGCAGCAGCGCCGCGATCCGTTCGACGCCGCCCAGAGACAGCACGGCATCTGCGGTGTGCAGGCGTTCGCCCGCCAGCGCGGCCAAGGGTGCTCCGGCGACGATCTGTCCGGCGAGATGGTCAAAGGCCTGATGCCCGCCGGTTGCGATCACCAGGTTGCGTGACAGGCGCTCCGTGACTGTCCCGTCCGGCCCGCGCAATGTCGTGGCCCACAGGCCCCGGGCGGTGCGCTGGGTTCCCAGCGCCTCATGCCCGGTCAGCACGTCGCCACCATGGGCCGTGACAAGGCGCCCGAGCCGCTCGCCGGTTTCACGCAGCAACGGTCCCGCCTCGTACAGTGGCACGCCAAGGGCATCGACATGGCGCGCAACCATCTGGCCAACCGGGTGATGTTCGAGCGCGGCGAGTTCAGGGTGCGGGTTCCCGGCGACGGCACTGAGAAAGGTCTGCGCGGTGCTGTCAGAATTGATTGCATAACCACCCAGCCGCCCCATGCCGAGCGCCCGGTCGCGTTCGACCAGCACAAGGCGGCGCGCCAGTTGCGGCAACAGGCCACGCTTGCTCGCCGCCGTCAGTAACGCTGTCCCGGCTGGACCACCGCCGACGAGCAGGGTGTCGGCAATGGCAGGGCGACGTGGCTGCGGTGAACGGCGCCGTTCATTGCGGCAGATGTCGGCCAGGGCACGCGCGACAAAGACGGCATCATCGCTGGTCATGGCATCCGTGATCGGCAGCGAGAGCATCCGCGCCGCGAGCGCATCGGCGACCGGGGTTGGTTCAATGACCGCGACAGATTGGATCCAGGGCTGTTCCGCCAGATGCGGGCTGAAATAGCGCCCCGTGCCAATGCCCTTTTCCTCCAGCGCGGCAGCGATCACATCCCGCCGTGGCGCGAGCCGCGCGGGCAATGCCACCGGCATAAATTGGCTGGCGCGCTGCGTGCCGGTGACGGCTTGCAGATCGACGCCGGACAGCGCGCCGCGATAGGCCCGTTCGATCTCGCTGCGATGATCGCATTCCGCCGCAAAGCTGCGGAGTTTGGCGCGGGCCGCCACCGCCAGAACCTCGGGGAGTTTGGCGTTGAACCCTGGCAATGTCGCGCTGCGGCCCTTCTCGAAACCGAAACCGGCCATCGCGCGCAGCCGCTCGATCATGGCGGTGTCGCCGGAATGGATCAGTCCGCCCTCGGCCACGGCAAAGGGCTTGGTCGCGTGCATGGAAAAGACACAGGCAAAGGGGGCGTTGGCGCCAAAACCACATCCGTTCGCGTCGCGCGTGCCCAGCGACGCCGCCGCATCGATCACCACGCCAATCCCATACTGGCGTTGCAGCCAGGCATAGCGATCAAGATCGATGGCATTGCCGAACGTGGCATATGGCAGCAGCACGGCAAGCCGGTCGCCATATTGGGCGATCAGCCGATCTTCCTCGCGTGCGGCCATCGACCAGTCTTCCGGGTCAATATCGCAGATCAGCGGCGTCAGCCCGGCCCAATGTGCTGCTTGCGCGGTTGCGGCAAAGGTCAGCGCGGGCATCAACGCAAGCCCGCCAGGCGCCGAACGGTGCCGCGCGGCGTCCTTCAGCGCGATCATCAGGCCGAGCGTGGCATTGGCCACCCCAAGGCTGGCGCCCTGCCCGTCAAACAACTGGTCGGTTATCCCGGCCTCAAAGGCGCGAAGCTCCGGGCCGTTGTTGGAGAACACGCCCGATTCCTCGACGCGGCGCAAATCCTCGGCGAGTTCGCTCAGTCGGGGCGGATTGGGGGCGATAAGAGGCAGCGAGCGCATGGCGCCCGCATAGCCCCGCGCCTCCTAAGAACCGGTTACGCCGGGTCGAATTCCTCGGTTGTGACAATCGCCTGCGCGGCGGGCGCATAGCGCGACCCGGCGACCGTCTGCGGCGTGAACAACGCGTCGATACGGGCAGCGACCGGTGCCGGAATTTCCCAGTCGGCGCGGGCAAAATTTTCCTCGAGATGGTTGATCGAGGCCGTTCCGGGAATGGCGACGACATGCTCGCCCCGTGACAAGACCCAGGCGAGCGAGAGCTGGGCGGCTGTCACCCCTTGTTCCGCCGCCAGCGCGGTGAAGGCATCGACCAGTGCCAGGTTGACCGGCCAGTTGTCGGCGTTGAAGCGCGGCATTGTGCGTCGCAAGTCGCTCGCGATGAGCGACTCCGGATCGCGCACGCCGCCTGCCAGGGCGCCACGCGCGACCGGCGAAAAGGCAACAAAGGTCGTGCCAAGCGCGGCACAGGCATCAAGCACGGCAATCTCCGGATTGCGCGTCCAGGGCGAATATTCGGTCTGCATGGCAGCAATCGGGTGGACCGCAGCCGCGCGACGCAAGGTGTCGGCAGACATTTCGCTGAGGCCGATGCTGCCGATTTTCCCGGCCTCGACGGCACGTGCGAGCTCACCGATCGAATCTTCGATCGGCGTGGCCGGATCAGGCCGGTGGAGGTAATAAAGGTCGATATGATCGGTCTTGAGCAGCCTCAGGCTCTCCTCAAGCGCATTGCGGATCGTCTCGGGGCGGCAATCAATCCGGCGCGTTTCGCCCTCAACGATGATCCCGGTTTTTGAGGCAAGGAAAAATTCGTTGCGCCGACCGGACAGTGTTTCCCCGATCAGTGCCTCATTATGGCCAAGGCCATAGATGCGCGCCGTGTCGAGGTGGTCATAGCCAAGGTCCAGCGCCCGATGGAGCAGCCGCGCACCCTCCTCAGGTGATGGCGGTTTGCCATAGCCCCAGCTCAGCGACATGCAGCCAAGGCCAATTGCCGCGACATCGCGGCCCGCCAGTAAACGCTTCATGCTCAATATTCTCCGCGACGTGCCATGCAGTGATTCGTGTTCACCCTGTAGGGACGGATTGTTCCGCGCAAAAGCGCCGTGGGTGCGCAATTGCAGGCAACCTGCAACCCACCGGACACGGAGCGAAGCGGCCCGTCACATTACGCTGTCTATCCAGTCGCCAAAAAATGCTTTGGTGATGGCGATTGCCCTGTGGCGCCACGCCACGCTATCGCCGCTGGATGCCGGGAAGCGGCAGCGTGATGAGCAAGGGGCAGCAGGATGAGCGATCAGTCACATTTCGACGTCGTGATTGTCGGTGGCGGCCATGGTGGCGCGCAGGCGGCGCTGTCGCTGGTCCAGGCTGGCTTTGCCGGGCGCGTTGCCATCATTGGTGAGGAAGCCGAGCTGCCTTATGACCGGCCGCCGCTGTCGAAAGAATATCTCGCCGGCGAGAAGCCGTTTGAGCGGATGTTGCTGCGCCCCGCCGCCCTGTGGGCCGAACGCGGCATTGCGCTGCTGCTCGGGCGGCGGGTGACGGCGGTTGACTCCGCCGGCCATGTGCTGACCTGCGCTGATGGCTCGACGATCGGCTATGGCACCATGATCTGGGCGACGGGTGGCAGCCCGCGACGGCTTTCCTGTGAAGGTCATGATCTTGCCGGGGTCCATACGGTGCGCAACAAGGCAGATGCTGACCGGATGATCGCAGAAATGCCCGCCGTGCGCGAGGCGGTGGTGATCGGCGGCGGCTATATTGGCCTCGAAGCAGCCTCGGCGCTGGTCAAGTTCGGCAAGAAAGTAACCGTGGTTGAGGCGCTGGACCGTGTGTTGGCGCGCGTCGCCGGGGAACCCTTGTCGCGCTTTTATGAGGCGGAGCACCGCGCCCATGGCGTGGACGTGCGGCTCGGCGCGTCCGTCGCCGCGCTGACCGGTGAGAACAGGCATGTTACCGGTGTTGAGCTGGCCGATGGCGAAGTGCTTCCAGCGCAAATGGTGATTGTCGGCATTGGCATCATCCCGGAAGTTGCGCCGCTGGTCGATGCTGGCGCGGCCTTTGGCAATGGTGTGCGGGTCGATCGCTTCTGCAAGACCAGCCTGCCCGACATCTATGCCATTGGCGACTGCGCCGAGCATCAGAGCGTTTATGTCGATGGTGACTGGATCAGGCTTGAATCCGTGCAGAATGCCAATGACCAGGCCAAGACCGTTGCGCAGGCGATCATCGGCAACCCGGTGGCCTATGACGCGGTGCCGTGGTTCTGGTCGAACCAATATGACCTCAAGCTGCAGACGGTCGGCCTGTCACGCGGCTATGACGAGATCATCGTGCGCGGGGAGATCGACAAGGCGGGCTTCTCCATTGTCTATCTCAGGCACGGGACGGTGATCGCGCTGGATTGCGTCAACATGGTGCGCGATTACGCGCAGGGGCGCGCCCTGGTGATGGGTCGGGTGGCGCCGCCACGCGAAGCGCTGGCCGACGCTGCGGTGTCGCTGAAGTCGCTGGCCGGATAACGCCACGATCGCCGGGGCGCGGTGCGTCGCTGGTTTCCACTGCCGGATGATGCTGCCGTGTAAATCCAGCGCAGACAGCGCCAGGCTGATCACGACATGGGTCGCAACGGTCAGGCTGGCGATCATAGCCAGCAGGGTCGTTATTTCGGCATGGCGACCGAGCAGCACCAGCGCGAGACCGGCGAGCAGCACATCCTTGCTCGAGACATTGGGCAGGCGCGACACGATCAGTTTGAGCGCGGCAAATACCAGCCACCATGTCAACGCGACCTGTGGCAGCGCAAGGTGCCACATCAGCGCGGTCAGGGCAGTGACGCCCAGTGCGCGGCCAAGATGCGCGCCGAGTGCCCAGCGCAGCAATCTGGGGGGCAGATGGAACAGCCTGCGCCCCAGCAGGATTGCGGCCAGCGTTGGCGTGACGATCAACGCGACGGCGACAGTTGCTGTCCAGACAGGCACATGGGGCACCAGCAGCCCGAGATAGGGCAGGGCCAGTGCGGCAGCGGTCATCGTCGTGAGGTTGCTTGCCACCGCCGACATGATGGCAACATCCTTGACGGTGCGCAGGCGATTTTCCCCGGCAATGCCGTGTTGGCGCGCCCAGCTGTAGAAATAGGTGTCGCCGACATAGCTGGCGACGAGTTCATTGCCGATCTGCTTGCGCGCAAGCGGGATAAGGCCGGTGACCGGCAAATCCCAGAGGCGCCGGTAAATAACGAAATCGGCGGCAATCGGCGTGAGATAGGCGGCAACAAATACCACCCAGAACAGCGGATTACGTTGAATCAGGGCGATGGCTGCGTGAAGGTCGAGGACATGCCAGGCAAACAAGGCTGCGCCGAGCACGATCAGTGAAATGACCGGTGCGACATAGCGCATCACCGTATCGGGCGACGGCAGCCTGGTGCTGCGATACGCGCCCGCCGCGTGGTTCCATATTGCCGCCACGCCGTCTCCCCCGGTCAAGCCTCGATTGCTAGACGCCGCCGTGCGATCAGAACCGCAGTGCCGGACCGGAATTTGGTCATGCGCCTTACCCGAACCGGGTAGGCTTGTGGCGCTGGGCAAAGGGCCTTGGGTCTGTCGCAAAATGCACCTGGCATCGCTATCGTCCAGCGGCATCTGGTACGGAGTGACCGCGACGGCATGAACAAATATTATCGCGGGCCGACGAGCGACCATTTCGATGGCACTCGTTTCTTTAACCCGGGCCATGCCGCCACGGACCGTGGTCTGGGGCAGCTGCTACGCTGGAAACTGGGGGAGAAGGCGGCGCGCTGGCCACGCGCGGTGGCGGTCACCCAGACAGTGCCCGATGCGCGCGTTGCGGATCTGCGTGTGACGGCGGTGGGCCATGCCACGATGCTGATCCAGCTGGCCGGGCGCAACATCCTGACTGACCCGCTGTGGAGCGAGCGTGCCAGCCCGTCACAGCTTGTCGGGCCGAAGCGGGTGACCGCCCCTGGCATCGCGTTTGACAAGCTGCCGCCGATCGACACGGTGCTGTTGTCGCACAATCATTACGACCATCTCGACATGGCGACGCTTCGGCGGCTCGACTCGATCCATCACCCGCTGATCATAACCCCCTTGGGCAACGACGCGATCGTCCGTCGCGCTATCCCGACGGCGCGGATTGCGTGCGGCGATTGGGGTGATCGCTTCGAAATCGGCGGTGGGATCGATGCACATATCGTGCCGGCCCAGCATTGGTCAGCACGCGGGGTCGGAGACCGGCGCATGGCGTTGTGGGGCGGCTTTATGCTGCACGGAGCGGGAAAGCGGGTCTATTTCGCGGGCGATACCGGATATGGCGACGGGACGATTTTCCGGACGATCCGTCGTCGTTACGGCGTGCCTGACGTGGCGTTGATTCCGATCGGTGCCTATGCGCCGCGCTGGTTCATGGCCGCCCAGCATGTCGACCCTGATGAAGCGGTGCGAATCATGATCGACGTCGAGGCGCAGCGCGCCATCGGTATCCACTGGGGTTGCTTCCAGCTGACCGACGAGGCGCGTGATGCCCCTGTCGAGGCATTGGCGGAAAGCCTGATGCGACATGACATCGACCCGGCCCGCTTTCGTGCCGCAGTACCAGGGGAGTATTACTGACCCTGCCCAGGGCGTCGATGAGGCTCGGCAAGGCCGGGTCTGGGACGATTCGTCCCAAGGGCTACAGACCATGTGAGGAGAAGAGTGGTGCGCGGCGCAGTCCTTGGCGAACGGGTCTCTGCGTCGGATTTCCCTGTTATGCAGGGAATTAACAGGGAAATACTCGATTTCGCGCGTCAACGACGATCAGATCGACCCAATAACCCGCAGTTTTCCGCCAATCCGCCAGCGATTTCCCTACGCATCGGAACAGGGAATTAATTCGCCATATCAGGGAGCGTTATAAGCCAGGCGGCGTCTCTATGAGCTGCTGCCGGTTCCGTGGACACCAAGATAAGGTGTTTTTGGAACTGGAGGATGGAGATGCAACGACGGAAGTTCAGCCGCGAGTTCAAGCTCGAGGCAGTGAAGCTGGTGCGGGAACGCGCAGCGAGCTGCGCTCGGGTTCGCATAACTGCAGGCAGCCATGGCACGAGATTCCTGGTGTCACTCATTCGGCCCTCAGAGATAACCGCCCCGTCGGCACCCGTTAGCCGGGGCCAAATCGTCTCTGTTTGCAGAGGCATAGATAGGGCTCGGTGCAAGCCTCGGACTTCGCCGCACAATTTGGGCACCTGTCGACGCGTTTCGGTGCGTCTCAGTTATCAGGAGAAGAATGGTGCGCAATGTTGCAATCCAACTACCAACGCTGCCTTGTTGCGGCACCGAACAGTGACGATAAGGGGGTATTGGCCATGCGGCGACCGGTCGAATTTAGGCTCAGCCTATGCGCGAATTGTCTCAAACAGTTGAACGAAGCGGCATGCCGATCCATCAATGATATGGAGAAGGAGCGCGCCGCAATGGCTGCAGGTCGTGAGATCGCAGGCGGTTCAAATGCGGTCGCTCCGCTCGAAAGGATAGCTAACTGGAAATCTGCCAGACGGCGAGCGCTGTTATGGGCAAATGAGGAACACGAACTTCAGATCGCGCTTGACGTCGCTCGAGGTGAGGCATCGGCAAATGAAAAGATTGAGGCACTCGCGAAGCTTAAGGGCGTTGGCGTGCCCATGGCGTCCGCGATCCTCACGGCGATCAACCCTGAACAATACACCGTGCTCGATGTGCGGGCGCTCGATGCGCTTGGCGCCCGCGGCAAAATCAACCGACGAGGTATCTATTCTTACTATCTCAATTTTTGCTTCGAGCAGGCTGCGGCTTGCGAAATGACACTTCGAGACTTCGATCGTGCGCTTTGGAAGGCCGGAGCAGCGCAGCGACGATGTATTCTATCGCTCAGCGAAATCGGACGTGAACAATTGAGGTCGCCTTGCTTTGTCGGCTTTGTCGAACGATATGGTCTTGATGACTAAGCATCCAACGATGGTTATGACCGATCTCGGTCCCGTCTATAACGCGCTTGCTGTTGCGAAGGGGCGGTTCGAGGGAATCTCGAACATCGAGATAATCTTCGAGGTTATCCCACATTGGACGGCGTGGGTCATTGATGTCAACCGCGTGTGGTCCCGGCTCGGCGAAGTTATGACAATGGGCAAATATGCTGCCATGTATGGCCGGCTCAAAAAGGAGCGAAAGGACGATCCGCTCCTCCAGTACGTATATCAGAGCCGCCATCACGCTGAGCATCGCAGCGACCCACTCGCCGAAATTACATGCGAGTTCGAGCCGATGGGTGCGCCAATCGAGGGCTTCGAATTCTATCCGATCGTGACGGACAATTTTGGCGTAACGCAACGTTCCGGCGGCGGCCCGGTGCGAGCTCAAAAGATGACGAACCTTGAGTTCAAATTTTTGCCAGTGGTGAACGAAGGGGTCACTTTCGATCCGCCGCGGACCCACCTCGGACGACCGCTTACCGACCATACACCTAGCGAATATTCTACGCTGGTGATGGCGTACCTCGAAAATCAAATTGAGGCGATAAAGTCGGAGCTGATCTCGGATGCCCGAAAGCGTGCGGGAATGCCGCCGCTCTAAGATGCCTCGGTCGGCCACTCGCTGATCGTCGGTGCTCGCGGTACCAGCGGGCGCTCCGAGCTGAACAAAGGACTGTATCTCTCAGGGGCGATCAACGAGCGGTGAGTGAAAGTGCAGCAACACAGCCGCCAGACATTTTAACATTCACACCAACGAGATCAGCGTCTTCACCCGTGCGGGTGCGGAGGGCCTTGGCAAGCTTGACCTTCGTGTTTGCGTCGAGCTCGGCCTTAGGGGCGACAATCGCAAGCAAGCCTGAAAAAGCTGCTTCCAGCTGGCTTGGCTGGCCGCATCGCTCGCCGACGCCAACCCGAAGGTTCACGCGCCAGACGCGCCCGTTTGGTAGTGTGAAGACGTCGGAACTGCCGCCCGAATTCCCGAGGGTGTGATAATAACCGCCCGTCAGGCTATCGGGCCGCGCATCGTCCAAGAATGGCTGGGTACTCCAGGGAGTGCCCAGTTTCGCAATGGCATCAAGAGCGGCAGTATCATCCAATGCGAATGATGGTCGTTGCTGAACCTCCGGCGGGCCCGCAGCGTCGATTTCGTTCTGTGACACTTCGCGCGATGTAACGGGCTCAGGAGCTTGCGGAGTGCAGGCGACACAGCCGAGCATCAAGGCCACCGGCAGCCCAGCCTGGATAACGGACCTCATGGTATCAAACCTTTCGCCCGATGAAGATCACGCGGCCCACCACGTCGACCTCTTCAACCTGGGCGTGGTCGGGCGGGACGCGGTCATTGTACGAGAGTAACCGCTATCGATCCTATGCGATACACTGTGCTCGATGTAGGAGCGCTCGATGCTCTTGGCGCTCGCGGCACAGCCGTCCGGAATTTGAGTGTATCGAGCGCGCTTTTGTGAGCCACGGCCCAAGATTTTTCAGTGTCACTTGAAAGGGCTCGGGAGACAGGCGGCCAAACCATACCCCTGAGACGGGGCCAAAGGCGTCTCTGTCCCTGAAAGCTAAAGTGCATCCCGCGCAAGCGCCTGAAATGAGGGCTCTATTTACCCACTTTTAGAGATAAAAAAACCTGATAATACAACCACTTAATAGTGGTGCCCAGGGACGGGATCGAACCGCCGACACTGCGATTTTCAGTCGCATGCTCTACCAACTGAGCTACCTGGGCATATCCGTGCGAACGCCGGACAAGGCGCGCCTCCTAGCCAGAGTCGGCAGCGCTGTCCAGCCCGGTTGAATCAGCTTCGTCAGCCGCGCCGGCGGGCATCCGGTACCCCTCGCCCAACCATTGCAGCAGGTCGCGGGCGCGGCACCCGTCGCTGCAGAACGGCGCAAAGGCGGGAACGGGCGGTTTGCCGCACAGCGGGCAGGGCTTTGGTCGGCTCATGATGGCGCGAATATAAGCGCTGTGCCTGCCCGGCGCGAGGCCTCTGCCACCCATTCGGGATGTGCCGCCAGCACAGCGTACAGGCGTGGGCTGACGCGGTGATTGGCTGGCACCGGCGGCGGGGTGCGCGCGATCGTGCGCAGCAGGGCACGCGCGGCGGCCCCGGCCGGATCTGCGCGGAGCAGTTCGGGCAGCGAGGCGCGGCTGCGCCGCCTGACAATCTGCAGGAAGCCAAAGCCGTTGACCGTGGTGCGTTCGAACGGTTGCGGCAACGCGACATCAATGGCATCGGCAATGGCCTGACGTGCCGCCTTGCCGGCTATGGTCGGGAAATCGACGCCAATCGAACCGCCAATGTCATGGCGGCGAATCGCCCGCGCCACGGCGGTTGCGGCGGCGATGGCGAGCGGTTCAAGCGGGGGATCACCATCGACATCGAACAACAGCATCGCCGGGGTCGGTGTCATCCGCAGCGCACCACGGGCGAAGACAATCTCACCCGTCACCGCCTCCTCAAGCAGCTCTGACCAGCCAGCCGCTTCCAGCGCATCGGGTTCGTGCGGCAGGATGCGCCGCACCGGAAATTCGCTGGCGGTAATCCGGGCCAGCAGGTCGGGCGCGTCGACGGGCGGATCATTGCTTGGCACGGCGCGGGGCAGCTTTGCGCGGCCAGCCTCGGGAATCGCCTCACGGACAATTTCGACGGTCAGCGCGCCGCCCTGCGTCACGCCGCGTGCGGGGGTATTGAGCAGCACCTCACCGCCGCGATCGAGCGTCACCCGCCCCTCGCGAACATCGGCCAGGCGCCCGGTCATTCGCGCGCCGACGCGCGGGGCGCCGTCGTCGAGCTCAATGTGCGCCGCGATAATCTCGCCATTCTCGACCAATGCCGCGCGGGACTCGCCAATGCCCGCTTCGTAAAGCCACTCAGCCAAGCGTGATCCCGCTGGCGATGAGCAAGGCGCGCGTCTCATAGAGCGGCAGGCCGACGACACCCGAATGGCTGCCCGACAGCCAGCGGACAAAGCCCTCGGCACGGCCCTGGATGCCATAGCCACCTGCCTTGCCCATGCCCTCGCCACTGGCGACATATTCGTCAATCTCAGCGGCGCTGAGCGGCTTGAAGATGACGATCGTGTCGGAAACCCTTGTGCGCAGCTTGCCGCTGGTGTCGATCGCGCTCACCGCTGACAGGCAGTGGTGGCGGCGCCCGGAAAGCATCGTCAACATCCGGCGCAGGTCGGCCTCGTCCTCGGGTTTGCCAAGAATGCGCGTGCCAACGGCGATGGTGGTGTCACCGGCCAGAATTACTTCGTCGGCGGCACGGGTCACGGCCTGCGCCTTGCCCTCGGCGATGCGCACGACATAGCGCGCCGGCCCCTCGGCCTTGAGCGGCGTCTCATCAATATCGGGGCTGGCGATGCGCGACGGCACAACGCCGATCCGCGCGAGCAACTCACGGCGGCGTGGTGATGAAGAGGCAAGGACGAGGTTGCTCACCCCGCAGCGCTCAACCTGAATCCCGGCCAGTGCCGGGATGACCCGTCACGCGGGTCATTTGAAGCGATAGGTGATGCGGCCCTTGGTCAGGTCATAGGGCGTCAGCTCGACGAGCACCTCGTCACCGACCAGCACACGGATGCGATTCTTGCGCATCTTGCCCGCCGTGTGGCCAAGGATTTCATGGTCGTTCTCCAGCCGCACGCGGAACATCGCATTGGGGAGAAGCTCGACCACCTGGCCGCGCATTTCGAGAAGTTCTTCTTTTGCCAAACAAGCCTCTGGTGTGTTCCGGGGTTTCCGAAAGGATGGGCGGCCTTAGCTGACGACGCGACAAAAGGAAAGATGGAGCGCAGATCGGGCTGTTTTGAGCAGTTTTCTAGGCCGGATTGTGCTTTTTCAGAAACGCTTCGACCCGGCGCAGATAGTCGGCCATGTCTTCCGGCTTGTCGAAGCCATGTTCGGCATCCTTGTAGAAGACAGATTCAATATCGGCCCGGCGTTTGGTCAGCGCCGCAACCAGTTGATGGCCCTGGCGCGGCGGAACATTGGTATCCTTTTCGCCGTGCGCGATGAGTACGGGGATGTTGAGGCGTGCGGCCTGGGCAAGCGGCGAGACGCTGTCGAGGTCAATCTTGTCCTCTCCCGCGACCTTTTTCTGCCATTGTTTGAAATAGCGCGGCGCTGCAAAGGATTGCCGATCATAGCGCAGCATTGCGCCGATATCGGTCACCCCGGCAAAGCTTATCGCGCACCGGTAGATTTCGGGATTTCTGATCGCGCCCCACAAGGCAGCATAGCCGCCATAGGATGCCCCCATGATGCAAACGCGCCTGGGATCGACCTTGCCGCTCTTCACCAGCCAGTTGACGCCATCATCAACGTCATCCTGCATCTTGCGGCCCCATTGGCCATAGCCCTTCTCGACAAATTCCTTCCCATAACCGGTCGAGCCGCGGAATTCGGGTTGCAGTACGACATAGCCGCGATTGGCGAGGAACTGGACAAAGGGGTCGAACTCCCAATCATCGCGTACAAACGGTCCGCCATGCGGCATGATCACCAGCGGCAATGCCTTGTCGCCACGATTGAGCGGCATCGTCAGATAGGCCGGTATGGTGAGGCCATCGCGGGCGGTATATTTGACCGGGTTGACCGGAGCGAGCGCGAGGCCGGAAAGGCTGTCAAAGGGCTGCAGGAAAGGTTCCATCCGCCCCGCCTTGCGATCATAGAGAAAATAGGTGCCCGGATCGGCGGCACCCCCTGACCACACCAACAGCATGTTGCCGTCGTTGCTCTGATTTACAACGATGTTTTCGGCATTGGGTAGCGCCTTGTCGATCTTGGCCTGGATCAGCCGCATCCTGGGATCGAGCCAGACCACCCGGCGGCGATCATCCTCATAACGGACACCCGACACCTCTCCGCTGATCGGATCGACAATGACATTGTTGATATCGACATCGGGGTTTTCGTAGATTGCGTCCCCGATCGCGCCGCTGGCAAAATCATAATGATAGGCCGCAAAGCGCCCGGTGCGCCCGTTGGTCACGATCAGCCCGGTACTGTTGCCAGCAAGGAAACGAAGGCTGTCGACCGATCCGCTGTCATCATTTTTGGGAAATTTCGTTTTTACCGAACGCAAGGCATCGGTCGCATTGGCGCGATACCAGACGGTCCAGCGGTTATCGTCATAGGCAATGCCGGCCCGCACTACGCCATGCGCATCGGCATACCAGTCCCACACATCGCTTCGTGCCTTTTCCACGACGGTAACATTCCCGGTGGCCAGGTCGACGCGTTTGACCGACGGGGTTGAGAATATGTCGTCCTGACTCGACACGAGAATCCATGCACCGGCGGGTTCGACATAAAGGACGTCACCCGCCATGAGGCCACTGCTCTTTCGGTCGAGCAGGGTCGCGCCGCCGGTAACGGCATCAATCGAAAGCAGCCGCGCATATGGCAGATCGATACCCTGGAATTTTGTGACCAGCCGCACCGTCAGCAAGATGTGGCGCGTGCCTGCCCAGTTGATATCAGCGATCTTTCGCTCGCCAAGCGGGATCAGGCGTGGGGTCTGGTTGGGATCAGCGGCATTGAAGATAATCAACCCGGTCTTGCCGGGCGTCAGGGATCGCGCGGCGACGCTCTTTCCGTCGGGGGAAATGACAGGGTCCGCGACCCAGGCCAGTCGGGAAAATGCCTCGACCGGTATTGCCGCCTGCGTTGGCGCATCGGCGGCCTCGCCCGCTGTGGCCAACAATAGAGACAGGGCAAGTGCCGTCAGAAAAAATGCCCGCATGGTGAAACTTCCCCCCGTCCGCCGACCGGATTTTCAGGTAAATATCGCGCACAAGCAACTGACATTGAGATCAAAAACAACCAAGCTCGATGGTCGGAACTAACTGGCCCGCTCCACTCGGGATGGGCGGTGTCGCGCGGCTAGGCCGGATCATATTTGGCGAGGAACGCCTCCAGCTCTTTCAGGAACTGGATCCGGTCTTCCTCGCGGGACAGATGATGGTCGCCCAGCGGTTGCTCGATATAGCGATATTCCTTGCCCGCCGCCTTGAGCCGGTCAGCCATCTGGCGTGACTGTTTGACCGGCACGCGCAGGTCAGCCTTGCCGTGCATCAACAGCACCGGAATCGAGAAATCGGCGGCGAAATTGATCGGTGACACGCCCTTGAGATCAGGTGCCTTGGTGAGCCAGCTATCCCTGGTGCGCGAAGCATTGAGGAAGCTGCTGTCATAACGCAGCAACCCCGGCAGGTCTGCGACGCCGGCGAACGACACGGCACAGCGATAGACGCCCTTGTCGCGCTGTGCGGCCCGCAACGCGGCGTAGCCGCCATAGGAAGCGCCGACGATGCAGACCCTGCCCGCATCAGCGATACCCTGGCTGGCCGCCCATTTGACCGCATCGGTCAGGTCGTCCTGCATCGCCAGGCCCCATTGGCCTTTCCCCTTGTCGGCAAAGGCGGTGCCATAGCCCGATGAGCCGCGATAATTGGGCTGCAACACGGCATAGCCCCGGCTGGCAAGGAACTGTGCCCAATAGTCATAGCTTTCATCGTCACGGGCGAACGGGCCGCCATGCGGCATCATGATCAAGGGCAGGTTTTTGGCCGGGCGGTCTTTGGGCAGGGTCATGACCGCCTGAATTTCCAGCCCGTCACGCGCCTTGTACCGGATGGTCGAGACATTGCCCCAACCGGTGGGACCGAACTTTTCATCAGCGCGGGCAAAGATGTGCATCACGCCCTCGGCGGGACGATAGATATAGTAATCGGTCGGGCGCTGGGTCGATTCGATCGCGACCATCAGTGTCGTGAAATCGCGGTTCCACGACACGATATGCGCATTGCGCGCGCCGACGCTGCTGTCGAGCTGGCTTTGCAGCAGGGCAAGGGCTGGCTCAAACCAATGGGTATGCGGGCGCGTGTCGGTGTAACGCACGCCGATCATCCGCTTCCCGTCATCCGAAGGGATCACACCGCCCAGATCATAGCCGGGCATGTTGAACAGCTTTTCGCCGGTTTTCAGCGTGGCAAGATCATAGGCATAGAGCGCGTCGAAACCATCGGCATCATCATAGGCAACCGCCTTGCCAGGTTCGGCCAGGAACATGGCTGGCAAGGTGCCCAGCGAAGCACCCCGGCCGCGCGCGCGGTCAATCGTGTGGAACGCCTGATTGTCCCGTTCACGATACAGGGCGCGTGAGCTGCGTGTGTCGTCATTATAGGCGATACCGAGGCGCACCGTACCATCGCCATCGGCATACCAGTTCATCACATTCTCGGTTGATGGGGCGACGATCACGCTCTTGCCCGTTGCAACATCGTAATCGCGGACTTCAGGCCAAAAACCGGGATAGTTGCTGAAGATTGATGTTTGCAGGGCAAGTCGGATGTGCGTTGAGCCATCATGCGCGATCCACAAAATGCGGTCGGCACTTTGCGCCGCAATTTCCTTGCCAAGGATCTGCATCTTCGCGCTGTCAGCGTTCAGTGCGAGAACACGCCCGATATACCAGTTGTCACCGTCAACGGCACTTGATTGCCCGAGGCGCACCACCAGCCAATTGTTGTTGACCCAATCCCAGTCATTGAGGTCAGCGGGGCCCGGGTTGATCAACCGCGTCTGCGCCTGGTTGCCAATCGGGATGATCGCAAAGCGCAACTGGCCGTTGACTGAAAGCCGCGCCGCCACGCGGGTGCCGTCCGGTGACAGTTGTGGCCCCTCGATAAAGGGCAGGCGACCAAATTGCTCCGCCGTTGGCGGGGTGACGGGCGCCGCTGCGGCGGGCGTGTCGGGCGCCGCGCTGTTCGCCGCAATCGGTGATCCCAGCAACAAGGCCAGCGGTAACCAGCGAGCCAACATATCGTGCCCCCACGCAAATCATTTCCCGGCACGAAACCAGCGCCTTGCGGCAAAATGCGATGATCGGTGCAGGCTCGCAAGGGAATTCGATATGATCGCACCATTGTGGATGCGATTGTTCATTCGCGCGCCATTCCGGCGAAACGAAAAACCCCGCCGCGTGTCTCTCGCGGCGGGGTTTCGTTCACCCGTCAGGCTGAAGTGTCGGCCTAGCCGGCAATTCCAGCATGTGCCGCAAGTGCTGCCAGCAGCAACAGCGCAACGATGTTGGTGATCTTGATCATCGGGTTCACCGCCGGGCCGGCGGTGTCCTTGTACGGATCACCCACGGTGTCGCCGGTCACTGCGGCCTTGTGCGCCTCAGAACCCTTGCCGCCATGGTGGCCGTCCTCGATATATTTCTTGGCATTGTCCCATGCGCCGCCGCCCGAGGTCATCGAGATGGCGACGAACAGGCCGGAGACGATCACGCCGAGCAGCAAGGCGCCCAGCGCGGCAAAGCCGCTGGCCTGGCCTGCCACGGCGGTGATGGCGAAATACACCACGATCGGTGCGAGCACCGGCAGCAGTGACGGGACGATCATTTCCTTGATCGCTGCCTTGGTCACCAGATCGACGGTGCGGGCATAATCCGGACGGCTGGTGCCCTCCATGATGCCCGGATTGTCGCGGAACTGCGCCCGGACATCCTCAACCACCGAACCGGCGGCACGACCCACGGCCGTCATGCCGAACGCGCCAAAGCTGAACGGCAGCAGCGCGCCGAGCAACAGGCCGACAATGACATAAGGGTTGGACAGCGTGAAATCGACCTGCAGATCGGGGAAGTAGATCCCGAGATCGGTCGTGTACGCGCCAAACAGCACCAGTGCGGCGAGTGCCGCCGAACCAATGGCATAGCCCTTGGTCACGGCCTTGGTCGTGTTGCCAACCGCATCAAGTGCGTCAGTACGCTGGCGCACATCGTCGGGCAGGCCGGCCATTTCGGCAATGCCGCCGGCATTGTCGGTGACCGGGCCATAGGCGTCGAGCGCGACAACCATGCCGGCCAGTGCCAGCATCGCGGTGGCGCCAAAGGCGATGCCGATGATCCCGGCGAGCTGATAGCAGGCGATAACCGCAACCGAGATAACGATCGTCGGCAGGGCAGGGCT